>NZ_JBBMMC010000030.1:0-1672 GCF_037936805.1 Nocardioides epinepheli
GCGTCGACTGCGGACCGGTCAGGGGTGGCCGCGCAGGCGGCGGCGCGGGCGGAGCCCGTGCCGGCAGCGCGTCGGACCAGCCGATCGAGCGAGGCTCGCGGTCAAGGACGGCGAAGCCGCCACGCAGTGGCGCGAGCGCAGCGAGCGTCCTTGACGGCGAGACTCGATCGGCTACGCGCGCGGCCACCCCACCACCCGGACGAGTCGGCACCCATGCGCGCCGACCCACCGACCACAGTCGCGCAGTCGGTTGCCGGGGTTTCGTCGGCGCTCGCTGGCGCTCGCTTGCTCAACCTCCGGCCGCGGGGCGATCCCTTCGGAGGTGAGCGGAGAATCCTCAGCCGAACCGGTAGATGCCGAGCACATTGCCCTCGGTGTCGGCGAAGAGGGCCATCGACAGGCCGAACTCGTCGACCTCGGAGCGAGGCTGGACGACCCGGCCGCCGGCGGCCACGATCTGCTCGAGCGTGGCGTCGAGGTCGTCGACCGAGATGTTGACCACCGGACCGGCATCGGCCGGGTCCGTGCGCCGATGGATGCCGCCGTTGATCCCGCCGATCTCGGTCGGGTTGCCGAAGTCGTCGGCGGCAGTCGTGAGCGCGTATGCACCCTCGGTGCCCATCGGCGGCGTGCCCCAGCCGAAGACCTTCGCGTAGAAGCTGCTCGCGCGCTCGACGTCGTCGGCGGGCATCTCGAACCACGAGACCTTGTTGACGTTGGTGATGCTCTTGGCCTGACCCATGATCTGTCTGCTCCCTTCAGAGGTGTCGTCGGGAGCGTAGGGAGGGCGAGCAGTCCGCGTATTGGACGAATCAGACATCGAAGGCCCTGCTGAACTGTCCCGGTGTGTAGCCGGTGGCCGCGCGGAAGGAGCGGATGAAGTGCGACTGGTCGGCGTAGGAGGAGTGGTCCGAGGTCCGCAGCGTCTGCTGGAGCCGGATGATCTTGAGGAAGTCGTGTGGGGCGAGTCCGACCGAGCGCTGCATGGTGCGTTGCAGCTGGCGCGAGGAGAGACCGGCCACGTGCGTCATGTCGGCCACCGTGCGGATGTCGTCGATCTGCTCGAAGATTCGCCTGGTGGTGCGGTTCGGTCGCACCAGGCCGTTGTCCTCGAGCCACTCGACAAGCTCGATGAGGACCGCCTGCTGAGCCGCGAAGTGCAGTCCCTGGAGGCGTCTGCCGTACTCCAGGAGCGGTAGGTCGCCCTCGTACGGACGGTCGATCACACCGTGCGCCGCGGTGCCGGTCCAGGTCCCGGGCAGGAACCTCACGTTGGCGAAGTGGAAGTCGCGGCCGAGGTCGAGCTCGTGCGAGCTCGCCCGCAGCCGCGTGACGCCACAGACTCGCGGGTCGCGAAGGTCGAAGATGACGTAGGTACAGGCGTCGGGAAGGGCATGGAAGCGATAGTCGAGCGCCAGCCGCGACCCCGTGCGGAGCGAGACGAACCGATGGACGACGGCGGCCAGGTGGCCTGGCGGCTCGGCCTCCTCGAACACGACATCGTCGTCGGCCCGGTGAGTGGCATTGCCGGCTGGGTCGTACACGCGTGACACGGTAGCTAGTGAAGGTTGCCGGGGTTTCGTCTGCGCTCGCTGGCGCTCGCTTGCTGTGAGGGTTGGTGGTGGCTGGCCTGGGGCTGGCTGGCAGGGTGGACCGGCTGGTTCTCCTCTGT
>NZ_JBBMMC010000031.1:0-1458 GCF_037936805.1 Nocardioides epinepheli
GCCTGCTCTTTCGGCGCGGACAGATGCCTATCGCGGTTCGTTCAGCAAAACAGGTCTGTTGTTGCGCGCCTCAAACTGGGCGACGATGCTTCAGCAGAACGAGTGATGAATGCGAATCTCGGGCGGAAGATGCCGTGTGACGGACAGAGGAGTTGTGGTGAGCGCAACGGTTGAGGCCCCGGTCGAGTCGACTGACGAGGAGAGCGTCGCCCCGGACGACCCGCGTATCTTGGCGCTGGGCATCGAGCCCCCTCGAAGCGTCGCAGCTGTCTTCAGGAACTTCGACCGCATCAAGGATCTCTTGAGGGCCGAGGCGGCCGAGGGCGACCGACTGGCGCGCGTCACCCCGCTTGCCGGCCGCGCGATGCGGTCCTCGGGCTTCTTCCAGCTCACCTATCCGAAGGCTCGCGGGGGTCTGGAGACCTCCTTCCAAGACCACCTTGAGCTGGTGATGCAAGTCTCGCGCATCGACGCGGGCACGGGCTGGACCGTGGCAATCCTGAACGCCTCGGGCCACCACTCGTCTCGACTCAGCGACGAGGCCTACGCCGAGTTGTATCCCTCCGTGGACACCCCCGTCACGAATTCTTGGTTCCCCCCGGCCAAGGTCACCAGGGTCGAGGGCGGCTATGAGATCAAGGAGGGCCGCTGGGATTGGGGCAGCGGCGGCTATCAAGCCGACATGTTCTCCGGCGGCGCCTTGGTCTTCGAGCCCGACGGGTCGCCTTCCATCGACGAGGAGGGCCGACAGCGACTGGTGTCGCTGTGGTTTCCTCGCGATAAGACCGAACAAGCCCACAATTGGGACCCGATGGGCCTGCGCGCGTCCGGTAGTTCAAGCTATTACATCACCGAGCCGCTCTTCATTCCCGAGCGCTATACGATGTCGCGATATGCTCCCGACCGGCCCGATGACCCGCCGATGTACAAGCATCTGTCGAACACCTACTACCCGATTCTCGGAGTAGCGGCCGGCATTGCCCAGCACATGATCGATCTGACCGTCGATGCGGTCCGGGCGAAACTGCGCGGCGGCAAACTCGGCGAGGAAACGCACACGGCTCTCTCGGACGCTATGGGCGAGTGCGACATGATGGTCATGGGCCTACGCCACTGGGCACAAGAAGGACAGCGGCTCATCGAAACACCGGACAACCTGATGTCACCGGCACAGGTCGAGTCCATGTTGACGATGGGTATTCGCGCACAGCAGGCCACCGGCCGCGTTCTGGACCTCCTGCTCGACGTCCACGGCTCCGCCTTCATCCAACCGGGCTCGGAGATGGGACGCGCGATCCGCGATTACTACACGATGCGCGCCCACTCTCAGTTCAAACACAGCAACATGTTCCTCTACACCGGACGAGTGGCGGCGAAACTTGCCGACCCCGACGCCGTGATCTCCCCACTCGACGAGCCATGGGTCGTCTACACCCAATGACTCCCGCCGACTCCTGA
>NZ_JBBMMC010000032.1:0-1434 GCF_037936805.1 Nocardioides epinepheli
GCGCTCGCTTGCTGTGAGGGTTGGTGGTGGCTGGCCTGGGGCTGGCTGGCAGGGTGGACCGGCTGGTTCTCCTCTGTGTTCGTGACCCATCGCTTGCTTGGCCCATCGCCCCCTGGAGGGGGGCCGGTGGTGTCCTGGTTGAGACCTGTCCGGACACGGTGGTGAACCGGCCGGGCCGCCCGGCCCACCACGTTGGCCTGATCAGAAGCCTGTCCCACCATCTCGCTTCGGCGAGGGGTGGTGACCCATCACAGTAGTGCCGCGTAGTGACTTCACCCCGGGACGATCCGGCCGGTTCAACCGGTACGACGCCACTGTCCCCTTTGAGAAGGAATCACGTCGCATGTCCATCGTCGCAGATGCCTACACCTATGTCGTGGGGGTCGATACCCACGCCGCGACCCACCACTACGCGATCATCGAGGCCCGCACCGGTGGCCTGGTCGCTGACGCCGAGTTCCCCACCCACACCAAGGGCCTACTACGGGCCGCGGACTGGATCGCGCGGCGCACCGGCGCACCCACCGGCCAGGACCTGGACCAGGTCCTGGTCAGCATCGAGGGCACCCGCAGCTACGGCGCCCAGATCACCACGCTGCTAGCCCACAGCGGCTACCGGGTCGTCGATGCCCCCTGCCCCAAGCGGGAACGCGGTGCGGGGAAGAACGACCGCATCGACGCCACCACCGCGGCCCGAGGCAGCTTGTACAAGCGCCCCGACCAACTCGCCGACGCCCGCGCCGGCCACACCTCCACGTCCCTGCAGATCCTGCTCACCGCACGGAACTCGATGACCAACGAGCGGACCCGAGCAATCAACGCCCTCATCGCCCTGCTCCGCGTCCACGACCTCGGCATCGAGGCCCGTCACAAGATCAACCGGTCCACCATCGCCACCATCGCCACCTGGCGGACCCGGAAGAACGACACCCCCACCCACGCCACCGCTCGGGCCGAAGCGATCCGACTCGCCGCCCGGATCCTGACCCTGGACACCGAGACCAACAACAACGAGAAAGCACTCCTCGACATCGTCAAAGCCACCGCCCCGACCCTGCTCGACCTGATCGGCGTCGGACCCGTCAACGCCGCCATCATCCTCACCGCCTGGTCTCACCCCGGCCGCGTCCGTAACGAAGCCAGCTTCGCCAAACTCGGCGGCGTCAGCCCGCTAGAAATCTCCTCCGGCCAACGACACGAACACCGACTCAACCGCACCGGCGATCGACAACTCAACCGCGCCCTACACTCCATCGCCAACACCCGCATGCGATACGACCCCCGCACCCGCAACTACCTCGAACGCCGCAGCACCCAAAAACTCACCAAACCCCGCATCAGACGCTGCCTCAAGCGCTACATCGCCCGCGAGATCTACCGACACCTCGCCACCACAATGGCTTGACAACCCATAGAAGCGTCTCAACCTCCGGC
>NZ_JBBMMC010000033.1:0-1402 GCF_037936805.1 Nocardioides epinepheli
TCACCCGCATCGACCAGACCCGAGTCGTTCGTGTCCTCGATCGAGGCGACCTGCTTGTCCAACGCGATCGACGGAGTGTCGATCGGCGTCGTGGTGGTGTCGGTGTCGGTCACCTCGGCCGGAACACCCGGACCCGCCGGCGGGGTGCCGTGCGCGGTCGCGGTGTTCACCACGGTGCCGGCGGTCTCGTCGGCCGCGGTCACCACATACGGGTCGGCGGTACACGTCGCGGTGTCCCCCGGAGCCAAGGACGTCGGGGTGCACACCACGTTGTCCAGCTTCGGGTCATCGACCTCGACCTGCGAGAGCGGCACATTCCCGGTGTTAGTCACCGTGAACGAGTAGGTGATCTCATCACCCGCATCGGTCACACCCGACCCGTTCACGTCATTGATCCCAGCCACCGACTTGTCCAACTCGATCGACGGCGCCGGCGTCTGCACCGGAGTGCTCGTCGAGGACTCGTCCTCGACGTCCGGACCCGACGGCGGGGTGCCGCTGGCGGTCGCGGTGTTCACCACATTGCCGCCCTGGTCGGACTGCTTGATCACGTACGGGTCGGCCGTGCACGTGGCCACCGCGCCCGGTGCCAGCGAGGTCGGCGTGCAGGTCACCGCGTCCGCACCCAGCAGGGGGTCGTCGACCTCGACCTGCGAGAGCGGCACGTTGCCGGTGTTGGTGACGGTGAAGGTGTAGGTGATCTCATCACCCGCATCGGTCAGACCCGAACCATTGGTGTCAGCGATGCCCGCCACCGACTTCTCCAGAAGGATGGACGGAGCCGGGGTGTCGATGCTCGTCGTCGTGGTGTCGGTGGCCGAGACGTCCGGGCCGCGGGGCGGGGTGCCGGTCGCGGTGGCGGTGTTCACCACGGTGCCGCCCTGATCGCCGGGCTGGATGACGTAGGGGTCGGCGGTGCAGGTGACCGACTCCGTCGGCGCCAACGCGTTCGGAGAGCAGGTCACCGCACCGACCAGCGGGTCGTTGACCTGGACCGGGTCCAAGGTCACGTTCCCGGTGTTGGTCACGGTGAAGGTGTAGGTGATCTCATCACCCGCATCGACCAGACCCGAGTCGTTGACGTCCTCGATCGAGGCGACCTGCTTGTCCAACGCGATCGACGGAGTGTCGATCGGCGTCGTGGTGGTATCGGTGTCGGTGACCTCGGGCGGGACGCCGGGGCCGGTCGGCGGGGTGCCGTGCGCGGTCGCGGTGTTCACCACCGTGCCGGCGGCCTCATCAGCCGCGGTCACCACATACGGGTCGGCGGTACACGTCGCGGTGTCCCCCGGCGCCAAGGAAGTCGGGGTGCACACCACGTTGTCCAGCTTCGGGTCATCGACCCGCACCGAGCTCAGCGGCACGTTGCCGGTGTTGGTGACGGTGAAGGAGTAGGTGATCT
>NZ_JBBMMC010000034.1:0-1208 GCF_037936805.1 Nocardioides epinepheli
CGATGACGAGCTCGCGGAGCAGCTCGCCGGTGGCGGCGTCGATGACGCGGACGTCGAGGTCGTGGACGAGCAGGATGACGTGGGTTCGGGCGTGGGTTCGTCCGATGCCGATGTGGTGCAGCCGGCCGTTGACGCGCAGGGTGACGGTGCCGACGTTGTCGATGCGGTCGAACCGGACCCGGTCGTGGGTGTCGCTGGCACGGTCAGCGCCCGGGCTGGCCTTCGGGCGTGCGGTGTAGGCGGTGGCCGGGGTTGACCGGTGCGGCAAGGAGCGGTGCGGCCGCTGGTCGTTGTACGCCTGCCGGAACCGGTCCAGCAGCTCCTGCAGGTCGGGGATCGTGGCGGGCTGGACGGGTTGGGCGCGTAGCCACTTCTTCATGGTCTGCTGGAATCGCTCCACCTTCCCGCAGGTCGTCGGATGGTTCGGGCGGGAGTTCTTCTGCACGATCCCGAGCCGCCTCAGCTCGTTCTCGAGCATGCTGCGCCCGCCGCGGCCGCCAGCGAACCGGACGGTGTAGACCATGCCGTTGTCGGTCAGCGTGGACGCGGGATAGCCGTGCTGACCTGCGGATTCGGTGAACGTCTCGAGCACGATCCGGGCCGTGACCCGGTGGTGGGCCGTCACGTGGAGTGCATAGCGGGAGTGGTCGTCGAGCCAGGTGATGATCTCCACGTCCCGGCCGGGGGTGCCGCCTGGTCCGGTGAGTCGGTAGTGAGTGAAGTCCGACTGCCAGGTCTCGTTCGGCATTGCTGCCTCGAACCGGATGTAGGAGGACCTCGGGCGCTTGGCCGGCGCGGGGGTCACCGCACCGGCCCGGGCCAGGATCCGGTGGATCGTCGCCCGGGACAGGGCCACACCATGGCGGTGCTCGAGGTGCCAGCCGATGGTCTCGGCACCAGCGTCCAGCCCGGACTCGGTCAACTGCTTGCGCAGCGCGAGGACGAGGCCGACCGTCGCCTGGGGTGTGGCGCTGGGTGAGGTAGCGGGGCGACGCGACTTTGGTTCGAGAGCTGCGTCGCCCTCGGCTCGTCGGCGAGCCATCAACTTGCTGACCCAGCCCTTGCTCATGCCGTAGCGGCGGGCGGCCTCAGCCTGCGTGATGCCCTCGGTCTCGATCGCGGTGATGACCAGCCTTGCCTTCGACACCGGCCAGCATCGAGTTTCCTATGTCCTGAGACATGGGTTTCCTATGTCCTGAACCAGCACA
>NZ_JBBMMC010000035.1:0-1156 GCF_037936805.1 Nocardioides epinepheli
GCTGTTCTATACCGCGAGGTTGGTGACACCGGGGGTGCGGGTGACTGGGGGTCTTCCGGCTAGTGCGGTGTGGGGTCGAGTGTAGTTGTAGCGGTCGAGGAAGGCGGGCAGTGCTGTGCTGCGGTGATGGTTGTCGGTCCAGGCCTGTTGGTAGGCCCATTCGCGGGCCAGGGTGCGGTGGTACCGCTCGACCTTGCCGTTGGTCTGGGGGCGGTAGGGCCGGGTGTACTTGTGGCGGGTACGGGTCTTGGCGAGTGCGGCGTTGAACAGGTGGGAGCGGTAGCAGGCGCCGTTGTCGGTGAGGACTCGTTTGATTCTGCGGATCCCGTGGCGCCGGAAGAACTTGACCGCGCGGCCCCAGAACCCGGCCGCGGTAGCGCCCTTCTCATCGAGCAGTTCCTCGGTGTAGGCCAGCCGGGAGTGGTCATCGATCGCGGTGTGGAGGTAGACGTAGCCCAGCTGGCTGGGGCGTCCGCCGCCCTTTCTCCGGGCCCGGGCGTTGGCGTGGCGGGCCTTCTCGCCGGCTCGGTGTCGGGCCGAGCCACGGCCGTGGACCCGCCACCCACCACCGGCCGGGATCCGGCCGAGCTTCTTGACATCGACATGGATCATCCCGCCCGGCTCGTGGTACTCATAACGCACCACCGGTTCGCGGAGGTCCTCGCCGCTGACGTCAAGGTCACGCAGCCGCGAGATCCCGTGCCGGACCAGGATCCGGTAGATCGTCGAGGCCGGTAGGACCAGTCCTTCCTCGGCCAGTCGGCCAGCCAGCTGGACCGGTCCGACCTTCAGTTCCCGACGCATCGCATAGACCCTGGCCTCGACCTCGGCCGAGGTCTGGTTCGGTGAACGGTGCGGTCTGCTGGAGCGATCCTCCAAACCGTCCTCGCCCTCAGCCAGCCACCGGCCGTACCAGTACCCCAAGGTCTTACGAGCGATCCCGGCCTCGGCAGCCACATGACTAATCGGGCGACCTGCCTCGACCCGCTCACACAAGCGGCGCCGCCCCTCAGGAGTCAACGGAGCGTTACGGTGGACCATCAGAGGGCCTTTCTGCTCGGTGTAGTTGCTTCGTCGCTACACACCGAACACGCGGAAAGGCCCTCTACCCACCCCGCCACGCCGAGCTGTCACCAACCTCCCTACCCACAACAGC
>NZ_JBBMMC010000036.1:0-810 GCF_037936805.1 Nocardioides epinepheli
ACAGAGGAGAACCAGCCGGTCCACCCTGCCAGCCAGCCCCAGGCCAGCCACCACCAACCCTCACAGCAAGCGAGCGCCCCCGCCGCCGGAGGTTGAGCAAGCGAGCGCCAGCGAGTGCCGACGAAACCCCGGCGGCGGGCTGCGCGGCTGTGGCGGGTTCGTGCTGTGCTCGGTTGATCGGCTGAGCTGGGTGGTGGGGTGGCCGCGCGCGTAGCCGATCGAGTCTCGTCGTCAAGGACGCTCGCTGCGCTCGCGCCACTGCGTGGCGGCTTCCGCCGTCCTTGACTGCGAGCCTCTCTCGATCGGCTCATCCGGCGCGCTGTCGGCACGGGCTCCGCCCGCGCCGCCGCCTGCGCGGCCACCCCTGACCGGTCCGGGTAGGTCGACTCGCTCGGGCCCGACTCGCGCCGCTCGCGTTTCCGGGGTCGGTTGCGAGGTTTCGTCGGCGCGGTCCGCGCTCGTTCCTCACGCGCACCGCTTGCTCAACCTCCGAAGAGTCGCCCTCCCGCCGGAGGTTGAGCAAGCGAACAGCCAGCGAGCGCCGACGAAAACCCGGCACCCGACTGCGCGACTGTGGCGGGCTCGTGTTGCCTCGGTGCATTGACTGGCCTGGGTGGTGGGGTGGCCGCGCGCGTAGCCGATCGGGTCTCGCCGTCAAGGACGCTCGCTGCGCTCGCGCCACTGCGTGGCGGACTTCGTCCGTCCTTGACTGCGAGCCTCTCTCGATCGGCTTGTCCGACGCGCTGCCGGCACGGGCTCCGCCCGCGCCGCCGCCTGCGCGGCCACCCCTGACCGGTCCGCAGTCGACGC
>NZ_JBBMMC010000037.1:0-649 GCF_037936805.1 Nocardioides epinepheli
GGGTGGTGGGGTGGCCGCGCGCGTAGTCGACCGACACCCGCCGTCAAGGATCGCCTTCGGCGTCCGCTTCGCGGCGGACTTCGTCCGTCCTTGACTGCGGGTCCCGGTCGGTCGACTCTTCCGGCGCGCTAACGGCACGGGCTCCGCCCGCGCCGCCGCCTGCGCGGCCACCCCTAGTCACTCCGGGTATGCCGACTCGCGCCGCTCGGAGGACCGCCGGCCGCCGGAGGTTGAGCAAGCGAGCGTCAGCGAGCGCCGACGAAGCCCCGGCACCCTCCCCGCCGGACCCGACCCCGAGGATCCACCCAAGATCCGATCTAGAACACACTAGCGAATACGCGTCGGACGAGGTAGAATCAGACATGGCCGCCTCCACCGACACCGGAACCGGGCACCCGCTCGCGGTACTGGTGGCGCGGTTCAAGAAGGACCTCGCCGGCCACGTCGACACCCCGCTGTGGAGCCTGGACGCCGACGACACCGCTGCGCTGTTGGTCGACCTGGCCGAGGTCACCGCCAGCCTCGCCGAGCTCGAGGGCCGCACCCTCACCCAGGCCGAGGCGTTGGACCTGCCCGGCTCGATCGGCGCCCGGTCGGCCAGTGCGTGGCTGCGGCGGCTGGTCCCGATCACCCCCGGCCACGCGCACCG
>NZ_JBBMMC010000038.1:0-501 GCF_037936805.1 Nocardioides epinepheli
ACTCCGTCGATCGCGTTGGACAAGCAGGTCGCCTCGATCGAGGACACGAACGACTCGGGTCTGGTCGATGCGGGTGATGAGATCACCTACACCTTCACCGTGACCAACACCGGGAACGTGACCTTGGACCCGGTGCAGGTCAACGACCCGCTGGTCGGTGCGGTGACGTGTGCGCCGAACGCGTTGGCGCCGACGGAGTCGGTGACGTGTACGGCTGCGCCGTACACGATCAAGCAGTCCGACCAGGGTGGGAATGTGGTCAACACCGCCACCGTGACGGGTACCCCGCCGCGTGGCCCGGACGTGAAGTCCACCGACACCACCACGACGGGCGTCGACACGCCGGCGCCGTCGATCGAGCTGGACAAGTCCGTCTCCGCGATCGACGACGTCGACGGCTCGGGTGTGACCGATGCGGGCGACGAGATCACCTACTCCTTCACCGTCACCAACACCGGCAACGTGCCGCTGAGCTCGGTGCGGGTCGATGACCCGAAGCTG